>NZ_JBFSSD010000001.1:0-30891 GCF_041466145.1 Vibrio sp. 10N.239.312.D08
GGTTGTCTTGGGCATCCACAGATTGATCGGCCCCATTCAAACACGTTTCTGGACAGAAGTGATTAGGCGCCTTACTAATTTAGCGACTAATGAATAACTTTAAATATGGAAAATTCAAGAGCTACTGAGAATTTAGTAGCTGATGGGATACCTATGCAACTAAGTAAAGCTTAACCATAAAATCGTCTAAATCTTTTGCGACAACATCTAACATTTTTTTTCGGATTGCTGAAGAACTACCGCATGATAAGAAAATTTACTGAGCAATTTGTCCCATATTCCGCTTATAGTCGCGCTCGTTTAAGTCAAAACTTCTTGTAGGTTTTTTAGTTTCCTCAACAATCTTCATCATCAAGTTCTTGAATAAGCACAATACATCGTTCGGATCGCTCAACTCCATTTTCCCCATCCAGTCAAAACTTTAAACACATAGTGAAACATCAGATAAATTTGGTCAAATAGGAATGACTACGAATGTTATGAATAAAAGATCTAAGCAGATATGGGGAGAATACGAGTTGATTATTCGAATGGAACCCTCGCTTGGAAACAGTCTGAATAGACTTTGAATGACTCATAAACTTCTTTAGTTAACTGCGACTGCCCAGTTAAAATAGAGGCGAAAACTGCAACCAATCCATTGACACCATTTGAGTTTTTGAGGACTTGCTCTAACAAAGGCGACGGGTAGCCTTTACTATGTCTTTCGATAGCATGTAATCCACCATGCACATAAGAACTAAGTGGCTTCCACGAGTATTCCTTGAATTCGAGAATTGGGTCTACGGCATTTTTAGGAGCGTGTTTCTCAAGTTGGCTTATCATCTCACTTAACATTGGTAAGTTGTTTGCCCTCCTCTGGTTTGATTCATTCAACTCTGCCGTCAGCTTAGTTATTGCATTATCGTTTGCTGCATACATAACCCAGACACCCCGAACAAAGCTTTCAAACTGTAGCCTTAATAATCCGAGTGCGGAAGTACAGTTTCTATTTGCGATTAATATCTTGAGACTCTCTGCGTGCTCCAGTGAAACGCTGCACAATATGTGGCTAACATGGATTCTTTTGGTGTCGTCATATAATGGCTCTCGCAAAATAGTAGCAACATAGGTTTCATATTCAGCGGATCTACTAAGTAAGGTATCGATGTTGAACTCCTAATTCTACTGAGATCAATCTTGGTTAAAAGTGTTGAGCGATTTATCTTCTAGTCACTTTACTTGTATAAGGAAAAGTTAGTCAAATTCAGTTGTCATAAAGTGTGTTATCTATCTGAGTTAACTCATTCAGGGGCATTTTCGATTTAGAAATGGCAGCGTATCGACTGTGCAGCGTATCGACTGCGATCGCTGCCATTTTAGTATGATACTTTAATACTCAGTATGAATCTTTATTACTTGGTAACAAACTACTATTACTCTCTCACAGGAGGCCGACATGCGCTTCATCAAAATTAGGTACTTTCTAGTTACTTGTATTAACACCAACGTAAATACCCTTGTTATTTACCAAGATAGACTGAATGTAATTTTTGCAGAATGTAGACGCATAATATCCCTCCCAAACACTATGAGGAGAACCATTGAATGAAGGGACCAAGTTCAGTGTCGAATTGAAGCCGTATTTGTTCCTCACGTTTGGCAAGTGCATATATCGTAGTTACTGTTTAGTTGGGGTTCTGCCTTTACTGTCCCGCAGGCAATCACAGCCCCCGCAGCTGCTAATACAGTACGCTTCATTGATAGTTCCATTTTTGTAGGTTTGAATAAAAATTAAACACTGTTTCATGTGTTTTTTTTACTTGTTACTCTTGGTGATCAGAGATTGACATCTCAAGTTGGAAATAGTTATGTAGTCGTATGTTCACGGTATGATCTGTCGATTAGACATAAGCCTCTCAATGTTATCTTACCTCGTTGGTTAATCGTTACAATTTGTAGAGCCTTTTGTAGATGCGAAACTGTCGATTGTTTAATGAAAACGGATTATGATACTTATTCATTTCAGTGCCCTATACCGCACTAAATATCTGAACCTCAAGGCAAAAGATGAATCGACTCGTTTTGTCTGCGATCATTGCTGCGCTTTTGGCGCGTCATTTTACTCATAATAATCAGAGGCCAGGCCTCAAAATCTAACGGAGCTCAACTAAATGAAGAAGCTATTCGCTTTTGTCACATCACTTTTATTATCTGTATCTGCTCACGCTCAATCTTCAGATGGATTTGCCTTTGACCAAGGTCAGCATTACAAAGATTTAGGAATGCCCAAGACGAACCAGAAGGTCGTAACTGAGTATTTTTCTTTCTATTGCGGCCACTGCTATTCATTTGAACCTATTATCGCTCAATTAAAACAAAGACTACCTCAAGATGTAACTCTTGTTAAAAAGCCAGTGTCGTTCATGGGCGGTAATATGGCAATTGAACTATCAAAAGCATACGTAACGGCTAAAGAGCTAGGCGTGGAAGATAAAATCGTTGCTTCGTTGTTTGAAACTATTCACAACAAACGCCAAGCTCCTAAAAATGTCCACCAGCTAAGCCAACTATTCGTATCTCATGGTGTTTCCGAAAATGAATTTGAGACTGTATTCTCGAGTTCTGAAACACTTAAGAAAGCCAACCTATTTGACAAAGACTTTTATGCTACCAAATTAACTGGCGTTCCGAGTGTTGTTGTTAATGGTAAGTACCTTGCCAACGCTGGTGGCGTGAAATCAATAGGCGAATATGTTGCCTTAATTGAATACTTGCTAACTAAGTAAGGCACACATACAAACACCGCATTGGCGGTGTTTTTTATCGGTCAATCATGCTCTATTTACCGGATTTCCAAGCCAAGCATAAACAAGGCTTTCATTAATCACTTAAGGTTTAAACTATGCTAATTTTGTGGGCATGAAAGCCATTTGTACTTTTGACCATTTCAAAGGTTACTCTCTGCCCGTGTTTGAGGCCGCGAAAACCCTCCGCCTGTATCTCGGTAAAGTGAGCAAATACATCCAATGTGGCTTGGTCGTCTGGGTTGATGAAACCAAACCCTTTAGCATTGTTAAACCACTTCACAGTTCCTTCTTTCATCTTCCTTTCCTTGGTTAGTAGTTGATACCCTTATACAGATCACCGCTTAACTTGATTCATTGTTAGTGGGTTTTACCTGTTCCATATGTATTGCTTAACCATGAGTCATTACTTTTTTTGCTCATCGATTTTGTTAAATGTAATGTCGTTCACTGCTACTGCACAAACAATATCAACGGGCATACCTCCTGATTTTGCATCTGGCAAATCAAAAGCATTATTAAATATAGAGATTACCGCCCTTCTGGGTAGACTGTATCACCTAGCGTGCAACCTTCCATAGTTTCACTATCCGCTCGCGCAAGCCCACTTAGACAGGCAATCACAAACAACATCGTTATACGTTTTTTCATCTATTTTTTACCTTATTTAGAACCTTAACTGATTGAGGTCCGAACGATTGACTTGCGTCGTACCGCCTATTGAGCGAATAACGGCATTATGCTCATTGCTACTCAGTGCTTCGACCAATTTACGGCCAAGTTCAAGGCTTAAAGGTTGATTGTTAGAGTGCAGGTATTGAACGTGGTTTTCAATCGCTAACTCTTTTAAGCCTGTAGTAGATCTCGTTAATAACACCGGAAATAAACGTTGTGTGGGCTTGTTTGAATCTGATTTCTTTTCATCATTTGATGCTATTCTCTTGAGCGCTACGTAACAGCCATCTTCCGGCAGAGATAAAACTTGGCGTTCCACAACATTAACTTCTCGTGGTTTGCGATTCTCGCCCCAAGTAACATTCCCTTCATTATCCATATCCGTGGCATACAAGACTGAGGCAACTCTTTCACCGCGCAAACGGTGCATTTCCACCTTTCCCGTACTCATGCTTACTCCAAGTGATTCGAGTGAGTCTTTACGGTTACGGTTTTTGTTCACAAGTTTTATATCTTGCTCTGAACGAGGCATCCACCAGCCATCGTTAGTAATAATGCTTTCAGCTGGCATAACAAGATCGAATTCCGGAGTTGAAGTCGGTGTATCCATTACCGTCAGTCTCACGTTCATATTTTGCTTTGGAGTCTTCTTCAAGCGGATGAGTATTGTCTCTTGGAGTACGTTCTTAAAATTACTACGCGATCGATAGAGCACCACATGCTCTACACTCATTCGACTATTCAGCCATGCTCTAAACTTTTTGAAGTAATCACCGGAAGCGAACGATCTAGGGATGATTGCAAGCAGCTCCCCACCCTCTTCTAACCATGACGCAGATAAAGCAATAAAGACCGCATAGAGGTTTGGCACCGGTATCCCGTTCGCGGTCATAACTTTGCTAAGAGCGCTATTTTTGTCGAGTTTTTTATATGGCGGGTTAGTCTGTATGATTCTCGGCTTTGTAATACCTGAGATTTGCCCCGTTTTAAGAAGCTTTTCGGCATCGGCTGTAAAGTCATTATGCAATTCTACATCAACTGACTGTTCACAACGCTTCTCAAACATATCCCAAACTTGCGCCCAACTATCTTTTAGTCGTTCATCTTTCTCAAAGCCTCTGATAAGCATCTCAGGCGTTTTTTCTGATGAAGCTACCTTAGACGCCATTGCAACACTCAGGATGCCGGTACCACAACCTGGGTCGGCTAGCGTACAAAAATCAGTTGGGATCGAACTCTCCGGTAGTAGTGACGATAATTGAGCTGCCATCGCGTATGGAGTAAAAACTTGGCCAAGTTGTAGCGATTGCTTCTTGGTAGTCTTTGAAGACCAGAAATCACTATTGCTTTGGGCTTGCATTAAAACGCTATGAAAAGCATCGGTAGGTTTTGTTGGTTCAGCCAAGCTGTAGGATAGTTGTGTTGTGCGTGCCGATGTCATCAATGAGTGCTCCTTTTATCTTGTTGTGTCATTGTATCAACGTGAAAAGCGAGCGAGTTTGTAACGCAGGGTGATCATGATAGAACTCATGGTGATATAACCTGCAAAAACCCATAAACTCGATATTTGGCGATCAGATTTCACTAACAGTAGCGGAGCATGTATATGCAAGAGGCCTGTGCTTATCAACAGGCGTAAAAAAACCTGTGTGACAATATTCAGGATTGACTGTACACAGGTTTATCTAAGCAATATTAAGGTATTGGTTCAACATTGCGTTGTGGCTAGCCTGCATTTCAACTGCTACCACCATACATAGCCAAGTTAGCGCGCTTAGTTATGAATTTATCAATAGCACACTTTGTTGATAAAAAGAAAAGCTTATGGCTATTTGGTCTCTGGAGATTTCTGTGTTGGTAACCCAAAAACACGATCTACGTTAACTTGTGCTACTTCTAGCGCACCCTGCATTTCTCTACTAGACGTATTATGTTCACGCTTCAAGTAGGCTTCGAAGGCATCATCCATTGACTTGGGATCAGTTGTGCCAAACTCGCCTTCTGCATATCGTTTAGCGAAATCTGTCGAGAGATCTATCATTTTTCGATTCGCTGTATATAGAGCTCTTACCGCCTCTAATCGAATTGAATCCTCTTCATTGAGGTTGTCTGGTTCTGATGTTTTTTCAGTGGCGATATCCGAGTAGATCACAGCAACTTCCATTGCTTTATTTAAATGCTGCTTTTTGTTCTCGATTAATTCATCTAAATTTGGGGATTTCTCTTGATTTACATTTTGATGCAAGAGAGGTTGTTCCATCACCATTGATGAATCTATTTCTTCTGTTGGAAGTTGGGCATCTTTACAGCCGAATAGGGCCAGCGTTAAAGATAGGGGCAGGCAGGGAAGTAAAAAGGGTCGTAGCTTCCTGTAACCACGACCCTTTCTAACATATTTCAAAGGTGTTTAAGGCCTGTTAAACCAAAACATCCTTGAGGGTTCAATATATCAGAAACAGTCATTCAATCAAGATGATAACTCTCGTTTTGAACCTTAGTTTTAAACTGTTCTAGACTGCATCTCAATTTTCCAAGTTCTGATTGGTTGCCACGTAATATTGAACTTGATGTTCCATCGTGACCTTGGTGACCTATCGACGTTAATTGCGAGCCTAATTTTTACCTACATTTCAGTTGCTTTTGCCTACAGAATTAAAAGACGCACAAGACATGGTAAGCATTAAGTCATGAAGGAGGATCGTTAGAAGATGAGTAAAACTGAAAAGACAAACCCATCGATATCCGATATTGAGGTCAAAGCTGAAGTGTTTCGCGTCATACGCGCCGGTTTAGAGATAAGACCGAAAGAGCTTTACAAGAGATTAGTCACTCACCTAGAGGGCACTGGGGCAACCAATAAACAGATCCTTAAGGCTCTCACTGAACTCGCTGAAACGAGCTATTTCAATTGATCTCAATTGAGAACCACATTTCAAATGTAATGACCCTCTGAGTTAATCCTCAATTTCGTAATAGTCGATTGTTAGGCCATCAAGGTTCAGCGTATTAGTTACTAGGATGAAGAATTTATTATCCGATCCATGCACCTCTCTCTGTGGATTCAGTCTCAAGCCATTTAAACCATCAGATCCAACTCCTTGCCCGGTAAAATCAGCAGACAAATTGCCACATTCAATAGAAATAACATTCAACAGTAATCGGTTTGTGACCTCGCTCTTCTCACCTTCATAGTTGGCGTAGCAGTTTTGAGGGTTCATGTTCCCTAACCTTGTGATCTGAATTCGTTGGCCTTCAACGAATTGAGCTTCAAGCATTGCAGCTATAGGTACTACATATTTGTCATTAGCAGTTACGGACTTGAGTTCATTACCGCAGCCAGTAAGGACTAAAGCGCTTAGAAGTGCTGTAAGGCATATCTTTTTCATAAGGTTAATTCTGTGGCTTAAATGTATAAATCCCAATCTACATTATTAAATAAATCAGGGGCGAAAGTATGGAGCAGATTTCATTTTGGTTAGGTTCGAATCTGTTTCTTTATTACGGGTATTCCAAGCTTAATCCGCAGACCTACTTAGCAGCGTCACCAATCACTAAAACAACTCAACTTCTGTAGTTCTATCTGCGTATTGAGTGACTTTAAAAGTCTTATTAGGACGGTAAATTTCATAATCTATCTCTAATAGTTTGAAAGTGGTCGTACAGGCTGTAAGTCAATAACGCACCCTTTGAGTATTGGCCGCTTGCCGAAACAGCCGCATTGAGTGCATTTCATCCAATCAAAATCTGATTCACCACCCTTCCCCTCACAAAGTACCATTGAGTGCTTTTCCCATTGGTGATCACAAATCAGTTGAGCACTTGTGAAATTGGGCTTCTTGGTTTTGAAAAGCTGGACAGCATAACCTTGTTTAGAAACCATCGATGCATCAAACTTACAGACATTCCACCAACCTTGAACGGAATCTTCCCCACCGGGCGTATAGTATTTCCCAATAGCCACATCAGAACGACACAAATCGCACTTCAATTTACCCATAAAATCTAGTCCTTAAGTTCCTGTAGTGTGCAATTGATTGGTTTGGTCATCATTTCTAGCAACGATTGGAGCAAAACCTTATCAGGGTTCGGCTTTAAAAGTTCTTCTTCGTATTCTTTGAGACAGTGCCTTACTTTACCTACGTCGTACATCAGCTCCGTTCTAGAAGACGAGCCTAGTTTAAATTTTGATGGACTATTTAGCACCTGATGTTGCTGTAGTCGCTGATCTAACTCGGCTTGGATTCGAGTATTAGTCCAACCTTTGACGTAATGAAGCGCAAGGCAAATACGATCAGCAGAATATTCTTTGATGACGTCGGTCATTTTGCCTGAGTAAGCAAGCGTAGCGAATCCCATGTCAAAGTTGCCGACTGTCATTCGTACCGTAGCGCGCTTAAAACCACAAACATGAAATGTAGCATGGTTTACAGAGGCTTCTTGATTTAAAGGGTTTTGTGTTGAATAGCTAACCATATCACTCTCTTTATCAACGACTATGTTTAAGAGTTGATCTTATCAGGATGCTCGAGTTTTTTAGTTGGATAACTTAGCGATCAGAGTTGTATTCACAAGGATGCGTTGGACCACCAACAGAAGTGATCCAACATAGAGATGTGATTTGGTAAATCAGAATCACACAAATCATGATTTCTATTCACTTTTTGACTCTGAACTTTTTAACGTGTTGTAGCCTGCCTTTAACACATGAGCGAGAACCACCCCCATAAGAATGCCAAAAAGTAGTTCTGGTATAGACTCTGTGCCGGCGTTCAAGCAGGCAACTATCGCTGAACCAACAAAAACCGCGACAAGTTCACCATTGCTGAATAATCTCATCCTCTACCCCTTACCCAGTTCTTTGAATTCAGCAGGCCTTAGTTGGATCATCGCCACTAGATCTTCACCCTGCTTCAATTGCATTACTAAGCTCGTACTCTCAGGTATCAACTTTTGAAGCTGTGTGTGAGGATTACTTGTTTGAACAAATACCCAAAACTCACCTGCAATCTCATTTGGTGTTACTGTTAACGCATCTGAACATTCTGAAAGTGCAAGCAAGTCCACTTTAGGCACTTCTTGGATTTGCCATTTCCGAACCAGTTCGATCGTTGTTGTCATGATACATTCTCCTAAAATTGTACAACTTGAATCCATTGTAATCGAGGATATTGATTTTATACTTTTATTGTACTGCGGATCAGTGTTTTTGAAGGTGGTTGTAATAGTAGAACAATGGCCTCGTATTAATGGAAGAGTCAGGGTAATAAGTGATGCTGTCTGGTGAGACTTTACTATTTGATAGCCTTCCCAGAATGAAGATAGGAAAGTATGATTCGGCATGAAAACGGTAGTTTGTGTATGATTTTTGTTTGGCGACTAAACCTACAATAGTCATCTTTTTATACAGCGCTTAGGTACTGATTTTTTGCAAGCTGATCATTTAGCAAATCCACCATAGATTCAGGGAACAGAACGTGTACATTCTTATTTTTCCAAAAATTGAGCGCTATACCACACTTGAGCTCGACTGAATTAATTTGGTGATAATCTTGTCCGATATCTTCAATCTGTGATTTTAGTTCTGACCAGATAGAGTTTTCCGTTACACCATTTTTGTCGAAGTGCCATTGATTGACCAAGATCCATCGCCAAACTACAGTGAACAATGTTTCTAATTGGCCGTGGGTCGATAGTTTAAAATTCAATCCGTACTCACAAAACGAATCTTTGATTATGACCTTTTTACCAAACATGCGTTTGTTATTTGAGACGTAAGTAGATGATAGCGCGCCAAACGTGTCATACAGAGCCTCTAGCAAATCAGCGTCACGGTTCTCATATAACGATTGAAGAGTCGTGTTTACATTGTCTAGCGTGAATGGTTGTGGGTTAGCCTTGCACTGAGCATCGAATGAAGATTTCTGGTTCTTCGACATAGACTTGTAGAAACCTAGTCGATTGAAGATAAGGCGCCATAAGCCTCCATCTACACTTTTTACAATAGCGCTTTCTATATCGTCATCTGGCTTAAATTCTAACGTGCTCTCTTTTACGCGAATGCGGCTAGTTGACTTCTCACCAAGATTGTTAGAAATGTCGATCATCACTACCGTGAAATCATCAATGTAGCCACGATTCGAAGTAGGTACCAGATAATTAATTTCTCGAGCAGTCTTTGCAGCCTGTTTGTGTAGTTTCACTGATTGAATGTTTGTTTCAATCAGTGAGTTTCGTAATGTGCATAGTTGGTCGAGCAATTTGCGCTCTACTATTTCTGTCATTTGATAAACCGGGGCTGTTGGGTTGAATTGTGTTCAGTATATCAACTCAAAAGTCTCGGTTTGCTTGGGATGCAGGGTGATCAGATTAATACCTTTTAGGGCCTAGTGAGTTCTGCCGACCACCTTGATTCGACATCAACCAAGCTAGGAATCATGTCGTATTAATCAGCACAAATGTACGCTAGGTTATGTTAGGTCGAGGTCTGAGGTTTGCGGTTCAGCTGAAGAGAGGTGAACGTTTGTGATTGACGAACAGGTATTGGTAATCAACAGACATGCGCAGGGCCATATGGTCAACCCCTTTGCATTTCTGAAATACATCTTGAGCCTTGTGCGACGGGAAGCGAATTAATTCAACATACTCAACTGGAGTATCTAATTGCCAAAATAGTTGAGCCGTTAGATCGAAGTAACCATTCTGATCCCGGTTCCAAGCGTGTTCAATTGATATACCAATGTCCGACATATAAACATAGCCAAGTACATAATCGCTTCCATCAATAGAGCTCAAGTTGAGAGAGTTTGAGAAGCACTGCTTCTCTTGAAGGAACTTGGATGCAACCCCTACCCAATCAGAACTAGCGGGATAGCATGAGACTGGTTTTAGGTGTTCTTTTAAGACAGATTGAGTGGAAGCTATGTATTCTAATAATTTGTCTGTTGTATTCATTTTTGGACTATCAATTCCTTAATTCTAACCAAAGTTTTCGGCCCACAAAGGCTAGAAGAACTCCACTTCCCACCAGCCCGCTTAATGCGCTGATTAATTCTTTTCCCCACAAAGGAAGGAGGATGCTAAGAAAAATACCACTGCAACCGAGGATCACAATGAATATTTCTAGTTTCCCTTTAGGTTTTAGATGTTGCATACAATCAGTCTGTTTGATCATAAAGTTCATCAAACGATTGGTTCGTTAACTGGGCTAAAGTCGCACAATTTTGAGCCTTATTGCTAAGCACCAATCGCTTATCAACAAACACCCGAATTCGCCCTCCGATGGCTCTAAGAATTGTCATACTTGCAAAGCTCAACTGTCATATCAAAAAACCGCTCCCGCGCATTGATGATGTGTTCAGATTCTGGCGTGTAAACAGAAAAATATCCTTGATTCTGAATTAACCATTCAAATATTGGCCTGTGCTCTGCTGACGTTACCATTCTGTCTTCTGCTGCAGCACAGATCATTTGGTCTAAATTCGGAGCAAACTTCTTTAGATTCTCAATCATTGCCTGGTAATAGTTTGTATACATGCGTGAAGTTTCGTTCATAGCTTAAGAAAGCCATGAACGCCCCAAAGCACAGCAACGTTGAAATGAACAATGTTCCAGAAATCATTAACTATCCTTCAATTAACTTTTGGCTTTCCGTTGGTTTGGATACTTGCTTACGTTCCCAGACAGTCCAAAAATGTGTTCTGCCATCTACTTGGCCGTCGCTCACTAACCACTCTTCACTTCCCACATGGTTTTTTTTCCACTTCGGTTCAGTCCAGTCAACCTTTAAGTGTGTATAAGGTCGCTTAACCCATACTGGATCTACATAGCCGCAACAGGATTGAGGGTTATTAACGTTGCTATAGTAAGTATGGACGTCATCTATGATTACAAATACTGGTTGGATTAGGATAATCATGAACAAAAACGCCCAAAACTTGGGTGCAATTATCATCCTTTCCAATCCCTTACGAATACTGTTTGCCATGTCCGTCCTTAGTTAGTTAGTAGTTAAACAAAAATTGAAACTCAGTAGCATTACCAATGACGCAAATGCAGAGAGGAATGCAATTGAATACCAAAAAATTGATGAAGTCAAAAGTTGGATAAGAGGCTCAAAAGGGTGAGTTTATGGAGTTTCCTTTTCAGATACTTCTTGATCAACTCTTACCAAGTTAATACTTACGTTAGAGTGTGGGGTTGTTCCTTATTGAGCCGACCGATGTATTGACTTAAAGTAGCTTCTCAACCGACTTTCATTCAAAGCACTATGTTTGTTACTTCAGGCTTGATCAAACTCCAAGGCAATCCAACAACCACCCTCTGCGTAGCTACCGCGATATATAAGGTAATCTAGGTGAAAACTCCAGTCATGCATTATATCTTCAAGCACAGCAGTTACCACGTGTTCCAGTGGTAGATTTGTTGGTGGTTGAACGTCTTTGTTCATAAAGTGCATCAAAGTCCAAAGACGAGTAGGTTTTGCTTTGTTCTTGGGCCACTTAATAGGACTAGCAAGGGCGCGTTCGCCCTTTTTCGACGAGGCTTTAGGAATCCAAATATATTCTCGCTTCACTTCCCCACCCCTTTAATGACATCGCTATTGGGCAGTAAAGGTTTCAAGTATGACCACTTCGTGTTGTTGAACGTTGATAGTTGTTCCGGTGTTGCGCTCAATACCGCTTCGCAAATACGGTTGATAAATGTACTAATGACGATGGATTGGTCTTCATCAATTTGATCAAGTTCAAGCATTACTGCTTGCTGCTCTAATGCAAGGTAGAGTGCCGTACCCGGTTCAAGACTTTGAGAATCATAAACAGAGTAATCATTGAATCGAATTAGTTGACGAGCCACATCAATGAGCTGTCCTTGCGTTAGGTTATCTAAACGTTTCATACGTCTTACCTTCGTTGGATGTTTTCTTAAGTGCGCGCTGCACTACGTTTCTTTGTTGGTCGCGGGTACAGCTGACTTGGTTCTGATTTGTCACGCCAAGCGATTTTACCTTGGATGGCCTCATGTGTTTCGTATCGTTCAATCTGATTTTGGACAATTTCATCAGGCACACCATGAACATTTGGGAACCGTCCAGTACATTCGCGAATCGAGAACTTATACCCTTTTAGTCGAGCAAGGTTGTAGTAGAATTCGATTTCATGGAAGCGACAGAAAGTATTGCAAACGATGACTGTCTTCCCCTGTCGAGCTTGACGTGCTGATTCCGACTGACACCAATTATGAGCTAAGGCAATTTCGGTACGGTCGTAATCGTAATGACCATCAGCCCAAGTGAAAAACTGGTCGGCTTCGACTACTACAGAGTTGGAGATTTGGCATTGTAGTTCTTTACCTAGCGTTGACTTTCCACTTCCACTAACGCCTCGAACAATAATGATTTCTGCCATTGGTTACTGCTTCCTGATTGAAAAACTGTGATTAGTTTACCAACCAATAAGTAATACCTGATATCAGATTAAGGTGATCAGGTTTGTGCAGGATGCTTAGCCAGTGTCAGTGCAATGAATAGGTAGGCGAGTCTCTTGGTCATAAATGTAGAGGAACGCATTTGAAAAGTCCTGTCCCCGTATGCCTTGATGAACATTGAACCATCAAGGCATAAGTAACGAGACTTATAATGCCCAGGTTTCTGTTCAAAAAAGTTTGCCAGAGCTTCATAGTGATCACTTTCAGTTCCGTCACATCGAGTTGGTAAGCCATCTTTTGCTAAACGGTATTGTATAGGCCGCAAGTCGAACATCTTAAACCCTCCAATGCAGACCGAAGGTATCGTTATGATCGGGTTTTCTGCGTCTTGAGCATTTAGAGTTGCGGTCTTATCCGAATCAATGATTACTTGTTTGGTTGGGTATTGATCTGCATTTGTCTTAGGCCCTTGTTTCTCCTTATAACTTCATTGTGCAACACATAAGCACTAAGCGATATCACTACAGCGACCTTGAGCCATTTTAATGCCATTTAAAGTCTCTCGTTAGGACGGTTTTATGATTGATATTTTGTTAGTCGATTCTTGTTATAAAAACCAATCCAAGTTAGGCAGGCAATTACGATGCTACCCGTAAAGAGTTGCAGTATTGGCGTTGCTTTATTAAGGTCCGGTATATCAAAAGGGATCGCTAATATCGATGTAATGAAGACCTGATGTGAAAAAAACCAAATCATCTTTTGAAGCGGGGTTCCGGCTTTAAGGTATTTAGTTGCAAATTGTTTTAGGCTCACGTTAACTCCTTAAGGGCTATTGTGGTGGTTTAAATAGTTTCCACACGAACCATAAAATGTGACATATCTAGATTCAAGTCTTTAATCACCTGTTGCCAATTCTTGTACACGGTATTGTTAAGCTTGGCTATGTACCCAAGTTCATTAGAAAGCTTTACTGTTGCCCCGCACTCTTGCTGAACAATCGAGGCTATCTCTGTCACGTTCAGGCAAACTAAACTCTCGAGTTCTGCGCTATACTCTTGGACTAATTCTGCACCATCATGAGTAAAGTACGGATAGAGGAACGGAAATCCACTCCTAACTGTTCCGAAACCAGACGGCAAATCACCCGCTTTAGATGCTCGAGAGAGTTAAAGAAAATTGGTTCTTCAAATTCATCCGCACACGGTTCGAAAAGCACATCTGAACATATATCTGAACCATCATTACAAGCATACCAGCGGCCATCGGCACATTTTACTACCATTAGATCGACAATATCCGTTTCAGCGGTTATCCAAGTCATGTGCAGGTGCTGTACAGTTTCAAACAAGTCATGAGTCTGCCACTCACCGTTTCTTTTATTTGGCACTTTCGCACATAGCAAATTTGTATTATCACTCGTAGCTTTCGATTTTCTCGTAAGGTATCCATTGAGGGGAGCTATGACTTAATTACCTTCTGGGGCAACAATCAGATCTCCGTTTTTGTGGTAAAAATCATGTGAGTCGAGGAAGTCTGAAATATCTCCTGCGTTTTAACCTGTCCATTGAATGAAAGCTTGCGTTGGGTTGGGTTTGATTAGCGGGTTATAGTCTTTGGTCATAATCGAAGTTCCTGTGTGGGCTTAAGCTGTTTTTGCCATAAGGCTTGAGCACTATGGCCTCAATAGCTTAGTTGGTATTTATTGATGATGTATTCTCGTGATTGTTCAGCGTCAGAATCGTTGATGCAACCTGTCTGATGGAAGACCGATGTTCCGCTTGGGTTACTGATTGTAATTGACTGCCACAACTCAAATCGCGGATCACAAGATTGTTCCACCTTTAGTCTGCGTACCCATGTAGCAGCTTTAAACAACCCCTTGTTGATTAACCATAGAGAGAACTTGTTTTGCTCTCTCAGAATTACGTCAGCCAAGAAGAAAGTGTTTAGCAACCCAAAACCATCAGTATTAATAGAATACGCCTCTAATAGCGCTCTACGACGCTCCTGATCCATTTCTAACTGCACACTAGTCATTAGAGCCAAAAGCCTTTCTTTTTTGTAATTTCATTACTGCAACATCAAACTTTGCTGAGTCTTTGGTCGGTTTTTTGGGAAACGACGTGCCTAAGACCGGTAAAGACAAAATAGTTCCAATCCATGGACCAAGAACGTACCACGAGTAAGGCATCTCTGCATGTAGTACAGAAGAACTCAAGTAGCAGATAAACGTGACAAAGACTATCCCAAAAATTAGTGTTCGAGGGAGATCGCTCTTAACCCACACCGATTTATCTAACTGATACAGTTTAAGCCGGTCGTTGTATAACTCCAGTTCTTCTTGTGTCATTTCATCATTCGTCATTCTTTCATTTCCTTTCAAGTCTGTGTATAAATTGGCTTCGCTTAAGGTTGTACTGCGTGGCGTGATAGATGGAATATACGCTCCTTTTGAGCAGCTGATGGCTGCTCTATTAGTAACGCTAAATCTATAATAGATTTATGCAAGGTATACTCTTCCTCAATCAGCCTACCGGAGTCGTCTGGGCTTTCCTTGGCTCCCAGTATTTGCACTGATTCGCCTTCAATAGCTAAATGCTCTTCATTGCTATTTGTGAACACATGTTCACCAGACTGGTAGACGGTCCAGATGACGCCATTAACACAAACGTAGTAGCCTACCGTCTTAGTTGTACCTTCGATGCTACGTTGTGATGTGTGGTGTGACAAATTTAAGATTTGTTCCGTTAGAACTTCCGATGGCTGATCTATTAGTAACGCTAAATCTATAAGAGATCTGTGTAAAGTATATTCTTCTTCAATCAGCCTACCGGAGTCGTCTGGGCTTTCCTTGGCTCCCAGTATTTGCACCGATTCGCCTTCAATAGCTAAATGCTCTTCATTGCTATTTGTGAACACATGTTCACCAGACTGGTAGACGGTCCAGATGACGCCATTAACACAAACGTAGTAGCCTACCGTTTTAGTTTTTTCATCAATCGATTTCATAAGTATTGTCCATTAAATAGTAGCTTAGGGCTTATGATATATATTCAGGAAGTTAGTTTCATTTCTAAAATGAGAGATCAAGATTCCCTGCTGTTCTATAAGCGTTGGCCGCATGGTATCTCGATATGCCCACCATATAGACGATAATGAAGGCTACTGCGCTTAACACACCTAGAACAACTCTCATGCCGGACCAACAAATTTCTTTATAGCTGTCAGTGCTTGTTGTTTGAAGGGGATGAAACTTGGGTATTCTTCAAACATAAAATCTACCATGTTGTGTCGTGTTGCTTCTTTCGACATCAATCCTCCTGCAGACTCTAGGTTACGCCTGTAGCGCTGAAGAAGCATACCTTCACGTAGACTTGCTAAGCACATACCAGTCAAACCATCGTTAAGCCAGAATCGATTATTTCCATCCCACTTGAATTCGCACGCATCTTGATCCGAGCTGATAATATTCACTCCGAATAGACAAGTAGCAGCTGGTGGCTGTATCCAACAAATAAAAGAAGGTATTTGTTCAAGTGAAGTCTTGCACCCCATCTCAACCCGAACGAAAACGCTTTTTTCTTCGCGGTACCAAGCGGCCAGATATCGATGATATCCATCCGTAAGGTTGAGTATATTCATGTCGCTGACTTCTAAAGCAGTGAGAGCATTGGTACTTGTAAGATCCCAATTGCGAACTAACCACCCTATTCGCTTAAGGTGCTCAACGCGAGTCGCGCTAAAGTTGCAACGCTCACCTGAATCAACAATTGTATCTACAAACAACCCATGTTGGGAATTGAGATTTAAGAAGAGTCCACGTCAACGTAACGAACTCTTTTAAAAATTTGTCTTCAGGTGGTGTTTGTAATGGTTCTTCTTCTAACGCCAACTTTGTTTCAACAACAAAGGCCTCGGGGTCTTTACAAACTTGAATGCCTGCGTTCTTTTCTTTACCTGTAACTAAAGACCAGCATGCATCGTCCCATTCAAACACTCCGTTATTGACCTGTACTAGTCTATGCTTTGATTTGTTTTTCGGCAGCATATCTTTACTGCTGACTTCAGCTTTCTTTTTCATTTTCTTGCTCTTATTCGATTTGAGTAAATTACACCGGCAATGAAGGGTGATCGGAGTTTTCTTACCAACTGAAAAAGTTAGTGAAAGGCGTTATCCATAAAGTCATCGTCGTCCAAGTATTTCGAGGTGAACACCGCGGCTGAAGCTTCTAAAAACCAATCAGTATGGAGACTCAATAACTCATTAGAATGCTGACAGTCTAGAGGACTGTTCATTCGATAATCTTCCAACCGGGAAAACAGTGTTTTTAGGGCGGTTTCAACGTCCAAAGGGTATTTGATGGTGTACACCATTTGCTCTAATAAAAAATCAGTAGCTAACGCTTTTACTCGCTCTTCTGTTGATGCAGCAAGTAATGCATGGAACATTAGATGCTCAGCTAACCTGGTACCAAACTCAAACCCTTCCTTACTGGTTAACTTGTCTCCGAAAATGAAATGGGACAAACTACGTAGATAGGCTTTGGCTGTATCTATATCTATACCCTTAGCAAAGCTGAGTTCTTCCATGTATCCAGAATGAAACGTACGCTTCATCTCTAAAGCGGTATCTTCACTTAGCTTTTCCCCATCTAGGGATTTCAGAAGTGAACGAGCCACCTCATTACTTTCTGACATACCAAAATGCGTTACAGACCAGTTATTAATGGCCTTATCGTAAGTTATACCAGTCGCGGTTACTTGATCTAGATACCCCACCATTTGCTCTATACAGGACGTTTGCGACGAGGTTCCTGTCACAATTACAAGTTTCATAGATTCTAGGGCGCGCGTGGTGTGTTTAATGATTGCATCGACTTCGAGGGAGTATTGGTATTTACCCTCTCTATTTGCGTGACTATTATTTCGCTTAAGTTTGATACAGAATTTAGTGTCGTCATGTAAGCGAACCTCAAAATCTAGTGTTACGTCAAATCCGAAGTTCACGTATGTAACACCTGCGACCTCAATGCTATCTGAGGCCTGATCTGAATTGAACATTGCTTGGAGCATTTTTACTAGCGATGGCAACGTTGCAATTCGGTCTGAATTGAGTTGATTGCTGTAGAGTGTCATTGATGAACGCATTACCTGTCTTTCGATTGTTCTTGCACTAGGTTTTAGCTCATCAAAACCTAATACCTCCAACAAGCAGCTAGAAAGGTGTTTCTTAAAAGCTTGATCAATCTGTTTTCTAGCATCGCTACCTAGCGTTGCTCCCAAAGCCTTCAGCTGGTGGCATTTTAAACGAAATAAAGCTTCCATTGTTTCACCCTGTTCAATTTTAACTTTTCGCCTTATAGCACGAAAAATTTTCTCCAACCAATGAATACACACGTTGATAGCTATTTTTTTGCTGTGTTAGCAATCTACTTCAACAATCAGTCGCGATTGGCAATCCGGCTTTCTTCCAAAAAAAAGACCCACCACCGGGTG
This sequence comes from Vibrio sp. 10N.239.312.D08, assembly GCF_041466145.1. NCBI lineage: Bacteria > Pseudomonadati > Pseudomonadota > Gammaproteobacteria > Vibrionales > Vibrionaceae > Vibrio > Vibrio sp. 10N.239.312.D08. Next base: position 18,381 of record NZ_JBFSSD010000001.1, read on the forward strand.
AGCCTCTCAATTGCATTTATTTACTATACTTCGCACCAAAACTATCAATCACCGCGTTAAACAAATCGCGCTGAAAGACCCCTTTGGCCAACTCTAGAACCGCGTCATCTTCTATCTTAGTTTTTAGCCATTCAAGGATTTTGTAATCAATAAGTTTTAAACCGTTCGGTAGTGATATTACATAATTATCATCTAATACCTGACTGCTCTTTCGCTGAATAAGATCATCCTAGGGTTTCTGAACTGGCATTCTTTAAATGCTTGCCTCGCTTGTTTAAAAGTAAACCCTAAAGGGATAACAAACGAGTCACCAGACCCCATCAATTCAAACGGCCACTGGATTCCACCTTTATTATCTAGAGGCGCAATATCATCCGGAGTAAATCGCACCCTTTTTTCAATGAGAATATTCATTGGTCTTTACCTATGCAGCAATCATGTTCCATGTCACATTCGAACTGCTCTTTTTGTTCCACCAGCCACTCATCGCAATACTTATCTGGAAATTATTGAGTACCGATAACGCCTCCAAAACCACGACCTCATGAACACAATTGATTATGAGATTATCCCTATACATTGTATTAATTTACTCCACTCAGTAACATTTCGGATGGACAACGAAATGATTTATAAGTTTTAAAATATCTATCTCGGAAAGATAGCCAACCTCTGCCTTTGGTGATTAGTCTTGCGCCCGCCCTCTTTCTTGTTCATGGGGTGAACAATCGTTAAGATGCTTAATCTGTTGAGTATAGGTCGCGCCAAATGTGCAAGATATGTGATGCCGCCAAATTCGCTTGTTCGCTTAAAATGTTCCAAGTATTTTCTCTGTATGCCAAACTTGGTACCGCATACACTCGTACAGAGTAAGCATTTGGAGCTAGGTTTGCTGCGTTCTCTACTACCGTATCAATTGGTAATGGCGGTAATATATTGACTTCTGGTGAATACCCATCAAGGTAAGTGAACCAATACTGTCTAATGTTGTACTGACAATCTGGCATATTATTCTTACCTTTGTAGATACAGTATTTTAGACCGCCGCCATCCCCCCTTGAAAATTGTCTATGATCGAAAAATACAACTTTGCTGATAGGTTGATACGCCTGAACCGTCACGTGAGTTAGATATGAAGTCAAAGCTAATTTAATTTCCAACTCAACTTCTTGGTCAGCGGCTTCGTAAAGCGCTTCGTAAGTTGATGGGAGGTTATTTACCAGAAGTTTACCAAACCCTCCTTCCCTCAAGACAAATTGAGTCTGGTCGTAGCCTTTCTTACTCAATACCATCTTAACTTTTGAAGGAATACTTCTTCCATACTTTGAGTAAATACTTTGCAACCTGTTGGCTCTATAAGGCAGCTGTTTCACCGAGTGAAAATTAATTTCCTCAGTAGGGTTCATAACCTTAACCAACTTCTTATCCACCTGTTGTGCAGCAGCGACAATCTGGGAGTATGAGTCGAAGGAGAAAGCACTAGCACTCAGGCTAGGCAAAATGCTAACCAATACTGCTAATGAAATACTCGCCTTTTTCATCTACAACTACCTGCATTTTAATTCCATTAATGGTTGTTCCTTTGAACTCAGTCAACGGAATGATGTACTCAGCCTGATCACTGATAAAGTAAGCAGTCCAACTACCATCGTCGGATCGATTTAGCTGTTCCAGGCTTATAGGTCTAAGGTTTCTTTTCGCGTCTGCCCCTAATGACTCGAATTTAGAACTTTCTTTTAAAGCTGTTCTCAACAAGTCAGGAGATGTTTTTGCATTCTCATAAAGCTCATTAATTGCACGGATATCCGATGCCGGAATTACGTGCGCTTTAACTTCTTTGATTTCAGACTGGGAGCCCGACATCCCTTCAGCATTGTGAGATTCTTTAGCAGAACTTTCTTCAATCGAAGCTATGATATTCTTATCGAGTTCATTGGATGAATCGCAGCCAAACATTAAAACTGCAGTGATCCCCACAAGGCAAATGCGTTTCTTCATCGAGTAATTTCCATAAGTTTTAAGCCAGAACTGTAATGAGTTTACGTTCTTGGCCATGATGAGCGGTAGTGATTAAGTTTAAATCATCATAGCGCAGTTTGAATTTATGTTCACCTATGATCGCGATTGACTGTGGCTTCTTCATGCCTTCAGAAAGGAACTCACACAGGTTCATACCAAGCATTAGACCCTTTTCAATAAAGATGTTTAACACACGCGAACTTAGACGGTTAAGTGTGTGAATAGAAATAATCACACCGTATTTCTTTGGATCTAAATTTGTAAGGTCTACTTCGTCCTTTTCACGGGACTTAATACCCAGAAGTGTAGCTTTTGTGTATAAGGCTTCCGACTTAGAAAATAAATCTAGTTTTGTTAAACCACCTACTACCCAGTAAAGCGAACGATACTTGATTTTAACGATCTTGTGTTTTTGGTCATGGCTAATCACGTCACCATTCGATAAAGCTTCAAACGTCTCTACACGCAGCCATTCAACTAGACCCAGGTTTACTGCTGAGGTTTCCAGACCACCAAAGGCGCAATCAAATTGAGTTTTATAGTTGATGAAATGATGTAATAGACACATACTCGCATCATTGACTGACTCTTTACCTATTGAAATTCCAAACCCGTTCATTGACGAATGTAACATGTCACGTTTGATGCACTCTTCAACAGCCCACTGTTCTTGAATGTGCACTATTTGACGATTGTTAATCAATGCAGCGTTAGCCTCAGTCGTTTCGATTGATTTTGGTTGGATAGTTTGGTTGCGAGAAATTGTCATGGTTGTTCCTTTGGTTTCCTGTTAATTCCCCTTAAACATACAGATCTCAAGTAGCCAACCAAAATGAGTACAGAAACGATCAGAGTATACCTATCTAAAGCCCTTAATTATCGATTGGAGTAGTGAATATGCGGGTAACCGGACACATAGCAGTAGGAGCAGCCTCTTATCTATTCACAGCTACTGTATTACCCGAACACACTATCTTTAACAGTGGAATAGTCATTTGGTATGTTGGGTTATTCTTAACCCTGCTTGGAGCTTGCTTACCTGACATTGATCATCCAGAAAGCACTATTGGTCAGAAAGTAAAAATCATTAGCTACCCCCTCTCCTTATTTTTTGGTCATCGAGGGATAACACATAGCCTAATAGCAATTGCAGCTATGCTCTACTGTGGATATTACTTTTCAACGACCTACATCAACACTCAGATGATGTTTGTCCCTTGTATAGCCCTCGGGTACCTAAGCCATTTATTTGCAGACTCCCTTACCCCGCAGGGCATTAGACTCTTTTATCCAATGAAAACGCGTTTCTGTGTCCCAATAATTCAAAACGGTATTATTGAGGTGGTTGTTTATGTCTTACTACTAAGTGGTTCTATATGGCTATACTTTAATGCTCCTGAATATTGGGGAAGCACAAAACCACCGGCTTTTGGGTTTAGGTAAATGTACAAATGCCAATTATATTGTGAACTACCATTACATGCGTCACAATTTATAAGCATGTAACTTTGCATCAACAAAAAAACTTTTATTTTCAAATACAGTCACTTATGCTCAACTTAGAACACACAGTTATAAGTTTCATAGGTGATCAGTCAGTCACTTGACTTTATTTGCTATTGTTAAACCAACTCAGAGATTTATTTTAAGGAAAATTAAATGAATAAGTTCACTCACATTGCTGCCGCTCTAACTACAACACTGCTTGCTGGCTCAATGGTCGGTTGTTCAACATCTCCAGATGAAGACGTTTTAGCTCAGGCGGAAAGTGAAATTACGCCAGAAGAACAGAATATTATCAACAAGCGTAAAATCACTATGGACCTGCTTAACATCACTCCTGAGTGGTACCTAAGCCCACCATCTAGCACTCGCGGTGATATTTACGCAGTATCTACAGCTGTTAATGAAGATCTTCAGTTCGCAACAAACCGCGCCGTTTTACTTGGTGAGCAACAAGTAGTTAAGAAAATGGCTACAGAAGTGAGCTCTGTTGAAACCAACGATATCACTAACTCTGGTGGTAGCAACAACGTTGTTTCTTCTGAGTACATCGAAGCCAAGATCAATCAAGCTGGCCTTTTCGGTCACAAGATTGCAAAACGTGAATACTTCCCTGATCCGCAAACGGGAGAAATCCGCGTATTCATTATGGTGCACTTAGATGCCAAATCTAAGATGGACATTCTCAATGCTGCAGCTGAGAAAGATGAAACACTTCGTGAAAATCAGCAAATGAAAGAAGCTCTCGAGGGTTTAAAGGCGCAAGCTGATGAATCAAAAGAAGTAAGCACCCAAATTTCTGTTAGCAACAACGCTTAAACTCGAGACCGCTCCTAGTTAATCTTTAGATTAGCAACCGCACCCACTCACTCCCCCCTTTTTTTGAGCGGGTGCAAACCTTAAATAAGTAACGCATATGATTTTTTCTGCTCTCCAAGATCTTGACTTACATACTTCATTCTCTTTAAACGATGCCATAATTCAGGCGTTCTTCAATTCTACGCAACTGAATGGTTTCATTTATTACGACCACTTTCGTTTCGAAGCGTTCGAACGTTCTTCTGATGCTCAGGTTGATATTGAAAACTTCTCGGCAAAGCTGTTGGATAGTTACTTTGTTATCCCGGTAGTAACCGAGGCTGGAATAAGATTTGCTCGAGATAATACTCCCCACCTAGAAGTTATCAGTCATGGTTTGGTAATGGACGGAGACTTGCACCTTGATCATCATTCATTGAAAAAACACGGAACCCCAAAAAGTTTAAATGTTACCGGAGCTTTTTTCAGTGGTGAGTACAGGAATGAACCGATTTACGGATACATATCTATAGATGAGGCCCGAGAACTCGCTGGATTCAAGCATAACGATGACCAGGTGGTACTTACTTCAATTTTGTTTGAGACTGCTTTGTATCGAGCAATGCAGCGTGTCGATAAAGTCTTATTACCAGAGCATTTTATTGAATTTCAAGAAATTCACGAGCTACGTAACTTTGCTTTGTTTAGGAAGAACTCGTTCTGCCACAACTCTTTTCTTGAGGCAACCAAAGTGATTTCATCGAGGGAGGATTACCTTAAAGCCTCGAGCAAATTATGGAGAAAAGATTTTCATACACAATTGATGTTTCTTAGTTTTTCAATTGCAGAACTAGCAGGCAAATGGAATTTATCACAACAAGAAATAGCTCGAATTGCATATCAAGCATCTGGTAACGCGGCAACTGAAAACGCGAATATGAGTCCAATTAATGGCTCACATTATCTTCTAGCATTAACCGATGAGGATACTAAACAACTTAGTGTTGTAGTTAGAGAAACAGTAAATGGTCGCCTGCAGCGTTGCTATAACAGCGCGGGCTTGAAAAGCCTAAGATTTGACGTTGTGTATAGTAACGACCACTTCAGGTTTGATGCCACTGGTCCGGTGCATCACCTTAGCCAAGCTTATAACAATATGGACGGAAAGCGAGGCTATGTCATTGGAGCCTACTGCACGCTAACGTTTAACGATCAATCCATGCACTCTGAGTTCGTAGATCAAAAAGAACTATTGGAAATTGCCGAAGTTTCAGAGGTAGATACTTGGAATGGTGTGTTTGCTGACAGAATGAAAATTAAACACGCTATCTCTTCAAGTCTAGCAACTTGTGACTGGGAATTTAAGCAATCTTCGGTTTCAGGACATGGTTACATGTAAAAAGACCACAAAATGGCTTGTTTTGGGTTTACAAGCCATTGTTTTAAAATACCCTTTGATGGATAATAAATAGGCAAATCTCACCTCCTCCCTAAAATGGGTTGTTTAACTATTTTCCGTGACTACTATGACATTGAAACACAGCCTTTTATTAGCTGCTATGATGCCTATGGTATCTTTTGCTGCAGTGGAAAAAGTTTCATACATCGATCTCTACGGTGCCTCCCAAAGTCGTTCTATCCTGCAAAACCATGAGATCTTCATAAATAACAATTCAAACGTTAGCTTCAATGTTTCGTCTGGTTTGGACCGCCGTTTGAATTTTGTCGTTAAGCGTGGCAATACCGTCATTTCTGATACAACCACTGATGTTATCAACATCGATGATTTAATTTCAGATGGAGGTAAGAGCTACTACGGCAAGATTTTCTCTGTGAACATGAACTCTGATAGTGACTACTCAGTTGAAGTAACCACTTTATCTTTAAGTGGAGATGAGATTGATACTGAAACATATCTAATTACCCGCGATACGCTACCTCCTACATCGGGACCGATAACGATTAAAAGCTATGGCGGCACAACCAATAACTTAACTCCGGACAATATTTGGTACACCGGTTATTACCATGATAACCATTTTCAGGTATCCAGCATTTCTGATGCAGGTTCCGGTATCGCTAAGGTCGAGTTGGTGTCTTTTACCACGGCGGGAGGTAAGAAAGAGTACAAACGTAAGACACTAAACTTCGATGAAAACGCCAAATTAGCTCAATTTGATTTCGATAAGGATAGTGGTTTTTTACCAACTGACGATAATGGAGACACAATCTATGGCGTCGAATATCACATAACAGACAATTCCGGTAATGTTCACATCACCCCTATGCAGCAAATGTATTATGACACTGTTGGGTCAAGGGGCCTTGAATTAATTGCCTATCGTGAACCGGGCAGTTCAAACGTAATCGGTGGTGAAGTTGGCTATGTGCCATATGTTTCCGGAAACACTGTCAATGAGAACCCTATCTCGATTATGTATCGAATGCCAGCCAATGAACATTCTAACAATCATCGAGGTGGGTATTACCCAGTAGGACAATCTAAGTTCATCACCAATCAGAATGATGGCTATTACTATATTGTGTTTACAAGGCCGCATGGTTTCACCGATGGTAACTACATACGTTTTAGTGATCGTCGTTCATGGGTCACTTCATCCATCAGCTATAATTTAAAATTGAGCCCTAATGCACCCAAAGCTCCTGTGCGAGTAGGCCATGCTGAATATTTATGGTCTGATATTGGTTGGTCGTCTTGGGACCGTTGGCATATTCAAAATGATCAATTACCTCTAACCATTACTGGTTCGCGTCAAAGAGTTGAACCACGCCCATATGTTCAACGTTGGATTCACGCTGGCCACGAATGTCTAATTCCTGTCGGCAGTGAAAAATGTGAAATTCTCCATGCTGCTTGGAACCTATCAAAAGGTAGTTCAGCTTACTTCCATCAAGGTTCAACAATCGAATCTCAGGATAAGGCTTTATATGGCTCTCCATCTTGGGCTGATTCAACGTACAATGATCAACACTATCCTAAAATTAATGCCGTATCTCTTAATGGACTAGACCTTATTGCCAATATTGAACAGCCTTCTGCTGGTTCTTGGTTTGATAACTTACGCCTACGAAATACTTGGCTAGAAGATAAGAATGGTAACAAGCTGTCTGTAAATAGAACTGCTCTATCCCGAAATGGTATTTACTATGAAGCTGTGTTTGATCTTAACTCCTTAGAAGAAGGTGAGCATGACTTAATCGTGGTCGCGGAAGAAATGCATGGCCCGACAACTAAAAAGAGTGCTTTTGAATACCTTAGCGATCGAACTGCCCCCACGTTGTCAGTTACGTACCACAGCGAAGACATTCCAGAAATCATAGCTGATTTACGAGAACTTGAAATTAATATTAGCGATGCTTTGAGCGAAGTTAAAATTGATGAATTGACTCTTATGAGTACAGATGGCCTAGTAGACGTATTGTTGGGTTATACGCTTAAGACAGAATCAGACCTAGGAAAGACAAAAGTTTTTAGTCCAGAATTGCCGAGGCTCTTCCCTACTCTTGAGGAAGGTGTAACTTACACACTTTCCATTACTGTAAGCGATGCTTATAACAACAACAAGAGTATGCAACAGTCTTTCATGTACATTCCTGATAATCTTATTCAATTAGGTACCATTAACTACCTACCTGTTGATGCACAATTGGATGATGAGGATGATAATTCGTTGGCCACCATCACTTCGAATGAATTGAAGCTTGACGATGGGCGCATGGCAACAGGTAACCAGCAAGCTTTCGTAAGTTTGCAGTCTTCAGCTGAGTTCTCCGTAAGGGTCAATGGGAACATAGTTGTTAAACCTGGAGAGACTAAACAAATGTCGATTGACCTTGGTGACTCTGGAGGTTCACTGAACATTCCTATCTACCCAGACGTGTCAGGTACCGAAGGGGTTGGAAGCATTCTGTTCGAAATCCCTCAGCTGTCTTCTCAATATGATAATTAAAGTCATATATTGTCATAAGCGCCGCTCATAAGAGTGGCGTTTTTTTTCTCTATTTGATAATTTACCGAGATTACAATACCCCATACCAATGGGAGCACCATGTCATATTTAATTCGCGTATCTTTGGAATCATTTTGTTATCCTTTCGAACCCCTAGCACCCTAAAACTTCCCGTTCATTTACTACAAGTTGGTATGTACGTCACGAGCATTCAAAGCACTTCTAATCTCCAACTTTCAAGTAAAGGGTTATTGAAGAACAAAAACCTTATAAAAGATCTGATCGATAGCGATGTTCTATTTGTGGTCGTTGACGAGAAAAAATCAGAGAACAATATTAACTTTAATGACGTTCGCGAGTCTCTTGCTGCGTTTATCAATAGGGAAAAAGAAGTAAAAGAAACACCTAAGTATTCCTTACCCAAACCGAGAAAATCAAACTGCTGCAGTAAATTTCGCTCAGCCAAGAGCAAAAACGAAGCCATAATGGTTGAAGCAAAGGCGATAGCAACCAAGGTTCTCAATAAAGCGTTTGAAGGTGAACAACTTACTGCATCAGACTTTGATGAATGGTCCGAAAGTCTCTTAGAGAAGACTTTGGGTGATTTTGATGCCTTCAGATTCGCCTCTGCTCTACGAACAAAAGATGAGTACCTCCTAGAGCACAGCATTAGCGTTTCGACGCTTCTTGTTACCTTTGCGAAGTATCTTGGTTTCGATGAAGAACATCAAAAATCCTTCGCTATTGGTGGCCTTATCCATGACGTAGGCAAAATAAAGGTAGATAGTTCGATCTTGAATAAACCTAGCCGACTGACACCTGAAGAGTTCGAGCACATGAAGCTTCACCAAGTCTTCGCAAAAGAGATTTTGACCGAGGTAGATGACCTTCCTAAATTGAGCTTGGACGTGGCTCTAATGCATCATGAGAAGCTTGATGGTAATGGGTACCCTCTAGGGCTGTCTAATAAGGAGATTCCTATTCATGGACGCATGGCTTCAATAGTTGATATCTTCGATGCTCTTACTGCGGATCGAGTCTACAAGAAAAGTATGTCCCCACTAGAAGCGTTTAAAATTATGCTATCGATGACACCTCAACAACTAGATCGAGAATTACTGTACAAGTTCATTAACTGCTTAGGTATTTATCCTGTTGCTTCCCTTGTTGAGTTGTCAAACGGCATTATTGCTATCGTATGGGAGAGCAATGCGAAAGATTCTAAAAGGCCTATAGTTAAACTCTTCTACTCCAAGAAAAATACATGTTTCATAACAATCGAAATGAAAGACTTATCAAAAAGCGGGTTAACTATTTTACGTTCAGTTTCTCCGTCTGAGATAGAAGCCGATATCAGCGCTTACTTCTTGTAGACCTCAAATTCCACGCAAAAAAAAACCAAGCATATGCTTGGTTTTTGGTTGGTGTTACCCGAATAGTTCTGCTAAGTAACCATCGATTTGTTCCTTGGTCCAAGCGTTGTAGACATCTAACCAGTCTACACCTTTTGCACCGTGAGGGATCGCGATTGGTGGCGGAACTTTCATACAGTTAAAACCACGCTTTGTAAGACGCTCAATAGCGACGTCAGCAGCAATTTCACCTGGACCTCGACCTTGTGGGTCATGAGGATTTGGTTGGTCTTTATCTATCCAAATATCAAAGAATACATTTTCTGGCTTAATGCCTTCAATGTCTTCTGGTGATGGTTCGAAGTTCTGTAGAAAACCAGTGCTCATCATAGGTTGAACTGGAATGTCACCCATAATAACGCGAACAGCTTCCATTGTTTCGCAACCTTCACCTAGAGAGAAGTGTACAGCCCACTCTCCATTATCAAGTTGATATCTTAAAGGCTTGTCGTATTCCAAGCGACTACCGTGAGGCAGATCCCAAGGTGGTGACATCATTAACTTACGATTTTCTTCAGGTATTTTTCCACCTGTCTTCTTATCGATAAAGTGTCTGTGAACTGTCACATTACGACCATCTCGTTCAACTACTGGTACTAACCAAGCAGCATAGAACGCGTTTTTATCTGAGTTTTTTCTCAATGATGCGTGATAACACATATTTAGATTAACTCGGATATGTTGTGGCATTTTCTCAACATGACCAGCAGGCAAGCCTCTTGACTGTAAATGCTTGTCTAGAAGCTCCTTTGCTGTTGGATGAGATATTGCCAAGCCTTTATTCCATGCTTTTGATATTGAAATGATACTTCTTTTTGAATCGTCAAACTCTTCTTGCTTACGCTGAGCAATCTGCTCAGAGGTCAAGGGTGTCTGTGCTATCGGATTCAAAGTCGTTTGAGGTTTGTATCCAGTACCGCGAAGGTCTGTAAAGTCCACCCCTGCAGCATTGAGAACCTCCATTGCCGCATCGATATCATCGCCAATTCCAAAATACCATTTAGCGAAATCAATAGGTCCCTGTGAAGAGCCGCTATCAATATCGTTATGGTGCCATCGACCGTGTTGTTCAAACCCTTTTCTAAATCGAAATTTAGTAGAAGATTTTTTACCCGGATTCTTTGGACATGGTTTACCTGACAAGGGCTTTTTGTTCACATAATCTGCCAACCCCCAGTGAGTGTACACTGGAACAAAGTTAGGTATGCGCGATACCAATTTGAAGACATCATTTTCTTCAGGAATAGGCTGACTTACGTAAGCACCATTACTTTCTTGTTGTTGATACATGTGATTAACCCTCTTTCTTAGCAACTCCTTTGATTCCAGCCAACAATCGTGAAGACAGGTTCATTGTTTCCAGTTCTTCTAAAATGTTTTTGTCCATTGATACACGGACTTGAACATCTTCGTCTGTAAGATCAACACCAATCGCTTTGCTTTGCGCTTTGCGGATTTGGTCTTTCTCGTTTACAAGAGCCAGAGTTAAGTTGCCAGTTTCGTGGCGGTAAGATAATACTTGAGTTAGTTTTTCGTTTGGTAATAGCATGAGTAGCTCCTTTTGATAATACCAAAACGAGCGAGTTACACAATCCAATACCCTGTCAGGGAATTATATTGTCTCCCTCGTCAGGTATTAAGTTGTGGTTTATTTGGTTTATAGGTCTTTGAGTGACATACGCTGCATTAATCGCGGCAGTTCTGTGGCTTGTTCTATCTCAGCAACAAATTCTTGAGCAAAATGGTATTTCCATTTGGTCCCAACACATATGAACTTCACTTTAACGCCAACGGCTTCACTCATTTCATAAGCTTTTTTTAACATTACCCCGCCTTTATTTGCTTCCCCATCAGTGATGACGTAGACAATTTTCTTCGGTTCGTGCCTCTTGCTTATGTTAGCGATAATAGTAAACAAAGCCTCACCTGTTGGTGTGCCACCTTTCGGTGCTCGACCAAGTTTCCCCATCATCTGATTTGGTTTTTCATTGAATAATTTGTATGCGCTAACTGCCGGACCAGTTGAACTACTACTTGCGAACTTCCAGGCTTCAACGGGAATGTTGAGACTTGAAAGTACGTTTGTCATGGCACCAACTGTTATTTCTGCAACTTGCATTCGACTTAAACTGAAAGGGTTACCTTTTACTGCTTTATCATCCATTGAGGTTGAAGCATCAACCAAAATGGAAACAGCAGAGTTCTCTCCTTCAATTATTGTCTCTTGACGCATTGCCTTGCCGTCTGTGACTACACGGTGAATTCTTGAGGTATCAAGTTCTCCTTTACGTCCGAACGATTCATTTCGCCAAGTTTGAGCAAGTAACATTGCCTGCAAAGGGCGTCGTATTGCACCCTCAAGTTGTCGCATTTCTCTAACAAAACTAAATCGCTTACCATTATCTCGCATTTCCAAGTTTTTGCAGGTTTCAATTGATTCATTGTTCGCTGAAGCATCAAGCTCTTTAAGAGCTTTCTGAGCTAAAGTTTGAGCTAATGAATCAGATTTGTTGCCCGCATCTTTTTGGATTTGAGATATTTTTTCAGGTGTAAGAGCCTGAATATCATTCTCATCGATATTTTGGTTTTGCTGATTGGATTTATTTGATGAAGCCCCTGATTGTTGCTGGCTAAAAGGTTGCGCTGAGTTTTGGTTACCAAGTTGACCTTGATCCCCGCCCTGCGTACTAGATGATTGTGATTGTTGGTTTTCACCACTCGAAGTATCACCTTGCTTATCTTCGCCAGATTGACCTTGCTGTGACTCGCCAGTGTCGCCCTGTTGGTTTTCACCGTCAGAGGTATCAC